>NZ_CP155797.1 GCF_039729195.1 Mycobacterium sp. DL | reverse complement strand
ATGGTCAAAACCCATCCCGCGGTCACTCAACGCATCGTCGAAATGGCCTCAGAGGCCAGCGCCTCCTCGGTTATGCAATACGTCGCAGACGTACTCGCTTTGTATGTCGGGCTGCCCCAGCATGTCCGAGAACTAAACCAGCCGTCGATCAACTCCACCCGACAGATCGAGGCGCTTCGGGGTGATAAATACGGCCGGATCATGGTCCGCCCGCACCGCGAGGTATCTGAACGGCTCACGGCAGAAGCACCCGACCACAAAGTTTCCCCGCACATCGCTGACGTCCTCGCGGTCCATGTCGGGCTACCCCAGTACGCCCGCACACTCAATCGCGTAGAGGAGGTTTTGCCGCTGGCGATGTGAGACCCCGCCAGGGCCTGGCCACCAAGTTCGTTTGTTCCGTGCTCGACGGCTGGGCCTTGGCAGATGTGACATCTCAATAGCTGGTGTGCGGATTCGCCCGCTGACATGACGAAGGCCCCCGTAGGGGCCTTGTCTGAGGTACTGACCTGAGCGCCAACTCAGGTCCGGGTCCGCACCCGTTGCCCCTGAAAGGGACGTGTCTTGCTGGACTCGTCTCACGGTAGCGCACGCCTGCCCGCAGTACCAGATACGCCGCGCAGCAAGTGCGCGAATCGTGATCTTCTCACCGCCCGACCGACTCATCGGGCGTGTTCTTCACCGACGCCGCTCGGCGGGGCGGTCCATGCCGCGCACAGCCCGCACGTCGAGCGCGCCCAGACGGCGCAGGGTCGGCGGGACTGGGTGCTGCGCGCGGGCGCGAGCGCGGTCGGACATCGCGCGCCCATGTGGACGAGTCGCGCGTCATGGTTGGACGGTCTGCGGCGGTGGGCGCAGTCACCGGCGCTGGCCCAGCTGTGCGCGGAGCAGCGGGTGTCGATGACCGCGGCCACGTTGTTGGCGATCGCGGCGGTGATGGCCGAGCACGCCGATCACGCCACCGGCCGCCACGTGGCGGTCACTCGCGCCACCATCGCCGACACAGTGGGCTGTGACGTGCGCACGGTGACCGCGGCGTGGCGGGTGCTGCGAGTGTCGCGCTGGGCCGTGGAGGCACAGCGCGGCCACGGCTCGCCAACCACCCCCAGCGTGGGCCGGCGCCCCTCGGTGTACCACCTGGTGTCGCGCCGGGACCCCCGGCCGGCCGACGATCAGCCTGTGCACGATTTCCACCTACCGCCGTCAGGCGGTGATGGTCTTTTATCTCCCGTAGGGAGCAACTCACCAAGCGTGCGCGCACGCGCACACGCCGCCAATAGTCCCCAACAAAAACCCAATCCAGCGCGGCACTGGCGCACCACGCCGCGACCACTTGCCGCCCAGCGGCTCGCCGCCGAACTGGTCGCGTGTACCCACGGTCTGGGCCGCGGCCACATCGGCGCTATCTGCGACGCGCTTACCGCCGCGGGCATCGACCCGGCGCTGTGGTCGGCACGCGCAATCACCGATGCCTTGGACGCCGACATGCGAACCCGCGGTTGGAACTGGCCCGACGAGATCACCAGTCCCGGCGCATTTCTGTCCAGCCGTCTACGCCGGCTCACCTGGACCACACCACCAGCACCGCCGAAAGGTGGCGGCTACGCCGCCACCCGCATCGACCAGACGCCGGCCAGGGCGACGCTCACCGACGCAGCGCAGGCACGCATCGCCGCCGCCCGCGAACACATCCGCCAGGTGCTCACCGAACGCACACAACGCACCCGCCCTGCGCGCACTCCGTGCGCGCGTTCAGACGCACACGCGCGACGGTCTATCGTCGAGCCCATGGCGCCGCCCCTTCCCAACGAACCCGAGCAGGCTATTACTCGGTCAGCTGCGGTGCGGCGCTGGCGGCGCGAGGAGTGCACCGAGCACGCCGACGCCGAGGCCTTCTTCCGTCACCTCGATCGCCTCGTCGACGACGACGCGCCCAGCGGTTCCGAAACGGCGCGCTAACTGCTCCCGCACTTTTCAAGCCAACCTAACTAGTGTGCCTAAGTTTCGGGCGGTGACACCGGGCGCGCCCGCGTGTGTTTCTTCTTCACCACTCCGCAGCGCTACTTGATTCCTTCTCCTGTCTCTTCGCCCCGCCCGATACCTCGTTGTTGTCAACCCCACCTTCTCCTCTGCTCACCCACAGCCAGCCCATTTCCCTTCGATACCCCCACCGCCCCACACCAGTTCAGGCCCCACAGTGCTCACCTTGTCCCAGCGCCTCAACACCATGGCACATTTGCACAAGTTGTGCGATCATAGGCGGGAGCGCGCCTGGCGGCGAGCTCCCTGGCCCGTGGGTGGCCGGGTTGGGAGGTGTTGGGCGCGGGTGCTGACGATCGCGAAGCTGGGCCGCTGGTCGGTGTCGTATTACGTCGACACCGCCCGTGAGGCGACGGCTGCGGCGCGTGATGATCGTGCTCGAAACGGCGGCCTCGGCGAGTACTACAGCGAGTCGGAGACCCGGTTGCCGACATGGTTGGTGGTCGGTGAGGACGCGCAGCGCGCCGCCGAACTGGTCGGGTTGACGCGTGTCGAGGCGCTCGGCGGCGACGCCGATCTGGACGTGGTAACCCGGTGGCTCGACGACGGGGTGGCGCCCTGCGGTGAGGTTGGCCGGGCCTTCCGTGAGGGGTCGGTGCACGGGTTCGATTTGACGTTTTGCGCGCCGAAATCGATGTCGTTGTTGCGTGCGCTCGGTGACGATGTGACCGACAAGGCGGTCGCTGATGCGCACGCCTACGCCATCGGCGAGGCGATGAAGTATCTCGCCGCGCATGCCGGTTACACGCGCACGCACAATCCGCACACTGGCCGCAAGGATCTTGTGCGGCTGCCGGGGATCGTGGCCGCGGCGTTTCAGCACGAGACCTCACGCGCGGGTGATCCACACCTGCATACGCACGTGATCGTGCCCAACCGGCAAGCCCGCGCCGATGGCCGGCTGGTGTCGCTGGATGGCACGTCGCTGTTCCACGAAGCGCGCGCCGCCGGGATGATCTATCAAGCGTCGTTGCGGTCGCACTTGATCAACTCGATTGCCCTGGAATGGGGTCCGATCGATCCCGACACCGGCATGGCGGAAGTGGCGGGCGTTGACCGCGCCACCATCAAAGCGTTCTCGCAGCGTTCCAGCCAGCTCGAGGACTGGGCGCGCGGCAACCTTGTGCTGGCCGACGAGGAGCCGACCGCGGCGCAGCTTGGCGTGGCGCAGAAAGCGACCCGCCCGCGTAAGCCCGAGAGTCTGTCGCGGGCGCAGTTGCGGGCCGGCTGGGCGGCCGATCCGCGCGGCTTCGGCATCGATGCCGAGGCGCAGCGGCAGGCCCGCGAGATGCGTCGGGCCGCGGCCGGGGTGGATGTGCGGGAGGTGGCGCGCCAGGCGGTCGCGGGCATCCATACGGCGGCGACGTTCACCCGCGCCGATCTCATCGAGGCCATCGCAGCCCGGCTGCCAGTGGGCGCCGCCGCCACGGCTGGCGTGTCGCCGCGCGAGCTGGTGGAGACGCTGGCCGACGAGGTTTTGATTGCGGTGACCGCCGAGCGTGCGCCGCATCAGCGGGAGGGATCGGTGCGCTACACCGCCGCCGAGCTGCTCGCCGAGGAACGCGCCATCATCGATTTGACCCCGGCCCGATCGCAGCGCGCGGTGATCCCCATCCGCCGTGATGACACCGCCGCGCTGTCGCCGGATCAGCGTGCGGCCATCACCAACATCGCCACCTCGCCGTGGTTGATCCAGCCGCTGTCCGCGCCCGCCGGCGCGGGCAAGACGCACAGCCTCAAAGCGCTGCGGGCGGCGATGCGCCGCACCGGCGGCGATGTGCTGGTGCTCGCGCCTACCCACCGCGCCGTCGATCAGGCGATGAGTGAGGACGCCGGCGGCGCGGGCATGACGATCGCGGCGGCACTGGAGCGCCACCGCCGCGGCACCCTACAGCTGACTGCCGCACCCACCCTCGTGGTCGTTGACGAGGCGGGCATGGTCGGCACCCAGCAGCTGCGCGAGTTGTTGACCGCGACCACCGAGGCCGGGGTCAAAATTGTTCCGGTCGGTGATGCCCGCCAGCTCGAACCGGTCAAAGCACGCGCCGGCACTTTCGAACAACTCTGCACCGACCTGCCCTGGGCACAACACCTGTCCGAGGTGTGGCGGATGCGCGACCCCGACGAACGATCCGCCTCCCTGGCGGTACGGCACGGCGGCGCCGCCGCGGTGCGCCGCGCCGTGGGCTGGTATCGCCGCAGCGGCCGACTCAACGTCGGTGACGAAGTCACCATGGCCGATGACGCCCTGGCCGCTTGGCGCGCCGATCTCGACGCCGGCCGCGACGCCCTGCTGATCGCCGATCGCTGGGAAGTCGCCGACCCACTCAACGAACGCATCCACCGCGACCGCATCGACCCGGATGCCCCCACTGTCGCCGCCGCGCGCCAGCACCGCATCGCCGCCGGCGACCTCATCGTCACCCGCGACAGCGACCCCACCATCGCTATCCGCCCGGCCCGCGCCGGCCAACCCGATCCCGCCCCGGTCCGCAACGGCAACCGCTGGGAAGTCCTCGACGAGGTCGACCCCGACAACAACCGGCTCGCGGCCCGCCGCATCGGCGACGATGCCATCGCCGTGTTCAGCGGTGAGTACCTGCGCAAGCACGTGCACCTGGGCTACGTGCTCACCGTGCACGTAGCCCAAGGAGCCACCGCCGACACCACCCACGCACTACTTGGCGTGGCCTCACGGCTGGCCAACCGGCGCACCGCCTACGTCGCCATGACCCGCGGCCGCCACACCAACAACGTCTACCTCTACGAGCAGCCCACCGGAGAACGCGACCACGAACACGCACCCACCACCACCGATATCGACACCCATACCCGCGTGCGCGGCACCACCGCGCAGGCCGCCGCCGCGCTGCGAACCATCCTCGGACGCGACCGCGACTCGGCCACCATCGCCGAAACCGCCGCTGCCGCAGCCGAACACACCCAGCTGCCCGCCGAGGTTACCGACCACCTCGACCACCACCGGCGCGTCGTCACTGACCTACGGCGGGCCCACCGGCACGACCGCGGCCGCACCGCTGACAACCGCCACCGCGCAGCAAAGCAGACCGCCGATCGCGCCCTGGCCGACATCCTCGCTGTGGCTGGCCGCCACGGCGGCGACCCCCTGCCCGCCGGACCGCTGGCGGTGCCCTACGCCCACGCGGTCACCACGGCCCACTCCCGCAACCGGGAGGACCTCGACCAACTCATCACCGACACCCACACCGCCGCCAAGGCCCGCGACCGCGCCGTCGTGGTCGTCTCCCCCACACCCGAGCCGCCATACACAGAGCGGGGATGGATGGTCGTCCCCTACAACCCCAAACGGCTCACCACCACCCCGATGCCCCGCGACGCAGTCCTCATCATCGACAACGCCGCAGCCGCGCGCCCCACCGACCTGGCCCGCATCGCCCAGCACGCCGCCGCCCATCACGCCCGGCTGCTGCTCGTTGACGACGACCAACCCGGCCCCTCGCGTCGGCTCCTCGACGGACTCAACCTCCCCTGGGCTGCTCACCACCACGACATCGACCCCGCCGCCCGCGCCGCAGCACTCACCATCGCCGACCCCGAACTAGCCGCCGACATCGACCGCCACCGTGCCACCCACCAACGCGGCTGGCACCAACTCACCCGCATCCGCGACGTCACCGAGCGTCACCGCGACCGCGGACGAGACCTCGACAACGACTACGGCCTGGACATCTGATCCAAAAACCACCGCTTCCTAGAACCGTTCGTTGTCGGGACGGGCTCGCTACGCTCGTCCGTGTGGCCACCAGCTCGCCGGACTCGTCAGGCAGCGACGAAGCTGACGACGACCTCGACGCCGCCTATGCAGCGGCAGTGATAGACAACCCCGCCTACCCGTATGACTCCGAAGAAGAGCAGCAGGTCGCCCGAGCGGTACGGAACGCCCGCGCGATCCTCCCGCGCGGGGGTGTCAGAAGAAGAGATCACCATCGTTGACACGCCCTAGCCGACGACAGCCCTCACAGCGACTTCGACGTCGAGCCGGAGCGCCTCCCGCTGATCGCCCGCACCCCCGGAGCTGTGACCTACCTACTGGACACCAACGTGGTGTCCGCTTTGCGCAGAGCCTCAATTCCTGTCGTGCCGTCGCGGAAGGCAGCTCCCAGGACTGGGTGGCGTGGCACGGGGACCTGCCTTTGCCGCTTGTCGCGAAGATGTACGCCGAAGGTGGACCTGAGATGAGCAACAGATCAATCACACTGACCTACGAACAGCTCTGCGCGTGGGCAGGTCGTGACTTATCTAGTGACGAGATTGACCAGCTCCACTCGGCCATTCCCTTTTCGTCGATACCAGAAGCCATTTCAACGATCTCCGACAATCTGGATTGCGGAGGATCGGTATGACAACTCACACGCCTCGCCGAACCATCCGGATGTCCGATGAGGATGGAACGCCGGTCACGCCAAGGCGCGACAGCGGGGCTGTCACTCCCTGGGAAGACGAGTCGTGCGAGTCCGACGTTAGTCGTCGCGCAGAGCCTCAATTCCTGTCGTGCCGTCGCGGAAGGCAGCTCCCAGGACTGGGTGGCGTGGCGGGGGGACCTGCCTTTGCCGCCGCCGCCCCGCCTGTCCTCGCCTGACCGAGCGCAGCTCGGCAATGGGTTGGCCGTCATCTCCAATCACCAGAAGGCATTCTCCTTGCCCGACGCGGGCCAGCGCTCCGTCCAGGTCATCACGGACCTCCTGCACATTCAACGACGCCATAGGCAGGCGATGTTAACCGCGTGGGAAACCGCCGAACCAGCGCGGTGGGTGCAGCGGGCTATGGATGTGTCCCTGAAACGACTATTTTAGAAGCACTCGAAGCGTGGTGATCACCGATTGCGGCTGAGCAGCTCGCGCAGTCGCTTGGCTCCGCGGTCGGACACCGATTGCGACGACAAGGCATACGCAGCGGCCTGATCGGGAGTCAGTCGACCGCCGCTGATGTGATCGCTTAGAAACCGCCGCACTTGCGCCTTTTCATCTGCCCCTGTCCAGCCGTTACGACCGCCGTAGAAAATGACGGAATCAAGGTCTTTGCGGACATCATCGTCGACTTGGGGACGTAGTGACCTGCCCGGTCAGCAGGTTGATCGCGGCCGCGCCAGCAGCCCATTCGGCTAAGGGCGTGGAGCCCTCGACGACAGCAAGCGAATAGCCCCGAGCCAAGCCCATCGCGAAGTGCAACGACCGTTCGTCTGGCACGAACGCCAGAACCGGACCGCGATCGGGTCGGCTACGGCTCTGGGGTGTGGCGTGACCCCCCGCTCGGATGATCTCGTCGAGGTCGGCATAACCAAAGGTCGCCGCGTTTTGCGCGTTGCTCACCAGCAGCGGCGCTAGCTCCTCCTCGCGACTGCGTTCCCAAATCCAGTCGGCGGCCAGGGCGACGGCTTCCTCCCACGGCCGATCTTCGACGTCATCGGGGACCCACGCTGCGGCCCGCAGGTGAGTGGAGGGATGCAAATCCTCGGCGGCCATCACGCGATTCCTGACTGAGAACTGAGTTTGGCCAGGTAGCGGTAGGCCGTCGCCCGGCTCACCCCGAACGCTTGGGCAAGTTCGTGTACGGGTTCGCCCGTCCCGGCGAGGCGGCGCAGCTGTTCTTGTCGTTCGGGGGTCAATTTGGCCGGCTTGGTAGCCGGCAGTTGGCGGGCTCGCCGGGAGTCGCGCGAGGCAGCGCGACGCTCACGGCCGAGTTCGAGTTCAAGCTCGGCCAGCGTCGCCATGATGGTGGCCACCGCACGGCCTGTTGGTGTGCCGGTGTCCACACCTTCACGTAAGGCGCGTAACAGAATTCGGCGCTCACTCAGATCCGCGATGGTGCGGGTTACTTCCGCGACGGATCGGCCCAGTCGATCGATGGCGGTGACCACCACAGTGTCGCCCTCGCGGGCGTAATGCAGCAGGGCCGCCAGGCCCGGCCGAACGGTGTTCACCGCACCCGACAGCTTGTCGGTAAAGATTTGGCCGGATTCGACGCCCTGGGCGGTAAGCGCGGCGAGCTGTGCATCGAGGTCCTGGCCCAAGGTGCTGACCCGCGCGTATCCGAGAATCGCTGTCACACCGCTACCGTCTCATTGTCCTCTGACATCGAGGATCTGAGACACGCCGTGTGAGACAAGAAATGAGACACCGCGACCTGGCGCGATGTGACCACAACGCGGGCCATGTGGGGCCGTCTCACTTCTTTAGAAATGGGACACGCAACGGATGCGCGGCGTGGGACGTGAAGGGCTCAGGCTCGCTGATCAGTAGGGCGAGAATGGCAACGAATTCTTGTCATGGGTGTGCTTCGGCTGGGTTCGAAGGTAGGGCTGGTTGTTGTCGTGTGGGTCGCTGGGGCCACCAGCTGGCTTCGCGTAGGAGTGTGGCGATGGCGGGCACGGTGAGGGTGCGTACGACGAAGGTGTCGAGTAGCAGTCCGGCGCCGATGATGAGGCCGGCTTGGATCATGATGGCGACGGAGCCGACCATGAGGCCGAACATGCTGGCGGCGAAGATTAGACCTGCTGAGGTGATGACGGCGCCGGTGTTTGCGACGGTGCGCAGGACGCCGACACGGATGTTTCGGCCGGATTCTTCGCGCAGGCGTGAGACGAGCAGCATGTTGTAGTCGGCGCCGACGGCAACGAGAATGATGAACGCCAATAGCGGTACGGGCCAGGCGATTTCCTGGCCGAATCCCCATTGGAAGACCAGGACGCCGATGCCGAGGGAGGCCAGGTAATTGAGCAGGACTGTGCCTAGCAGGTAGAGCGGTGCCAGGAGCGCGCGCAGCAGCAGGACCAGGATGAGTCCGACGATGAGGGTGGTGGCGATGGCCAACTGTGCGAAGTCTGCCCAGAGGAATCGTTGGATGTCGGAGTTGACGGCGGGGAAGCCGGCGACGGAGACGGTGGCTTCTGCCAGTGAGGTGTTGGGTCGTGCGGTGCTGGCGGTGTGGGTGATCTGGTTGGCGAGGTCCATGGCTTCGACGCTGTAGGGGTCGTAGCTGGTTTCGATCATGAAGCGCGCGGTCTTGCCGTCGGGTGAGAGGAACTGTTTGGCGACGTCGGTGAATTGCCTGTTCTCGAAGGCGTTGGTGGGCAGGTAGAACCCGCTCGATGAGTCGGAGTCCTTGGCTGCGCGTGCAGAGTTTTGCAGTTGGGTCGCGATTTGGCTCATGCCGGAGAGCATTTCGATGTTGCTGTCGGCGAGGGTGCGCACACCGGTCGCGAGCGCTTGGGCGCCGGAGGCGAGTTGGCCGATTCCGTCCTGGAGGCGGCGAAGGTTGGCGGCCAGGTCGTCGGGGTTGCCGAGGGCGCCGAACGCTTTGTCCAGGGTGGCGACCGCGTTTTGGACGTTGGTGAGGGTGCCGGTGACGGTGGCATTGGTGGCGGGGTTGTAGCGGTCGCCGAGGGCGGCGATCTGGTCGAAGAATCCGCCGTCACGCAGGGTGGTCAGGATTCGTACTTGGTCGCGGATCTGGGCGCATTGCGGTGTGGTCGCACACCATGGCGAGGTGTTGAGGGCGCCGACGAGCGGGTCGAGCATGGTGATCGCGTTCGCTGCTTGTTCGGCCAGCGGTCGCAGGCCGGGGCCAGCTTGGATGGCTTGATCGGCGGTAGGGGCGGTGGCCGAAAGTTGTTGCAGTAGTGGTCGGAACTGGTTGATCTGGGTGCCGGCGGATTGTGCTTGGCCGAGGATTACGGCGAGGGGGGTCAGGGCGGTGCGCACGGTGGTGTCGAGTTGGGCTAGCCCGCCGGCGAGTTGATCGGCGCCGTCGGTGAGTTTGGCGAGGTCGCCTTTGCGGGCGTTGCCCTCGGCGACTGCGCCGGCCATTTTGTCTCCGATCTGGCCGTTTTGCCAGGCCAGTTCCGCTTGGTCGAGGCGTTCCCCGGTAGGGCGGGTGACTCCGGAAACCTTGGTGACACCGCTGACTTGGGAGACGCGGGAGGCCATTTCGTCGAGGTCGGCGAGTCCTTTGCCGGTGCGCATGTCGGTGGGGTTTTCGACGACGAGGAATTGGGTGATGACGATGTCTTTGCGGAAGTGTCGGTCCAGCAGCTGGTAGCCCTGGTTGCTTGCGGTGCTGGCTGGTTGACCTTTGCGGTCGTCGTAGCTGATTTTGATGGTTGCTGCGACCGCGGACAGTGCGAGCAGGATGACGAGGCTGACGATCAGCAGCGGCACGGGGCGACGAACCACGGCCACGGCCACCGAGTTCCAGTAGCGGCGGGTGCGATCGGATTTGGGTTCCCCGATGCCGCGTTTGGCGGCGATCGCCAGTACTGGCGGGAGCAGGGTGACGGTGGCCAGGAAACCGAACAGGACGGCGATGGCGCACGCCGGGCCGAGGGCGGCGAAGACGCTGAGTCGGGCAAAGACCATGGCCAGGAAGGCGAAGGCAACGGTCGCGGCGGAGGCGAGGATGACGCGTCCGATGCTGGCGGTGGCGTGGATGATGGCTTGGTCGGGGGGTACCTGCGCGCGGCGCTGTTCGTGGTAGCGGCTGATCAGGAAGACGGTGTAGTCGGTGCCAGCGCCGAGCAGGATCGCGGTCATGAATGCCACGGTGAACTGTGAGACGGGCATACCCATCTCCCCGAGCGCGGAGAGCACACCGCGTCCGACGGCCAGGCTCAGCCCGATCACCAGCAGCGGGAGCAACGCGGTGAACACCGACCGATAGACGATCAGCAGGATCAGGGCGATGATGCCGACGGTAGCGATCGAGATCAGCAGCAGATCGTGCTCGGCGGAGGCGATCATGTCGCTGAACGTCGCTGGCGGTCCGGTCACCTGCGCGGTGACCGTTGATCCGGCGAATACTTCTGCGGCGATGCTGCGCACCGCCTTCACCGACTCGGCGGCGGTGGGGTCTCCCAGTGTGCCGGTCACCCCTACCGGCAGGTACCAGGCGTTGCGGTCGGGGCTGAGGGCCTGCGCTTCGGTGACCGGATCGGCCAGCAGGTCTTGAACCAGCAGAACGTGGTCGTGCTCGGCCTGCAACCGGGCGACGAGTTCGTCGTAGCGCTGCCGTGCTGCCGGTGTCAGACCGTTGGGGTCTTCCATGGCCACAAAGAGCAGGGTTTTCGACCCTTCTTCGCCGAAGGCGGTGCTCATGCGTTCCACCGTCTGCAGGGAGGGCGCATCGCGGGGAATGAGGTCCACCGACTGCTGGCGTACCACGGTTTCCAATTGCGGAAACAGCAACGCCAACACCACGGCCGTGCCCAGCCAGGCCCCGATGACCAGTGCTTTGTGGCGGAGGGTGAACCGACCCAGGGCTGCCAGCCGGGCGCTGTACTCGCGGTTGTCCGCCGGGTCGCGAGAGTCGTTACCGCGGCGCTGAGTTTGCGAGGCGGGGCCGGGGGAATCGGTCATGCCGTCGGTCACCGAACCTCCATGAGTCAACGATACTGTCGGTATCGCTACGCTACAGCATGTAGCACAAAGGCGGCGCCGGTGCGTCGGACACCAGCTCGCCCGAAAAAGCGGCCTACCGCGGGTTGACGATGTTGGCGTTGTCGTCCTCGGGCACGTCGTGGCGCACCACGCGCACCCGACCGTGGGGCAGGCACGCCATGTAGCCGTGACGTTTGCCGTACAGCTCCCACGCGGTCTCCTCAGCGTCGGGATCGACGTCGATGCGGTGTCCACGTGAAAAGCTCAGGTGCAGTCCTCCCTCGTCGTCGGACCAGGCCTGGGTGCACACCGCGCCAGCCAAATTGAGCAAGGGGCGCTCGTACACCGAGATTCGCAAAGGGTCGATGAGGACGGCCTCGACCGGAAATCGGTCGACAGCGGGCAGGGTCAGTATCAGGGGGCGCGAGATGACGATTTCGTTGTAGTCATCGAGGTCCAGAACCAGGCCGTCACGCACAGAGACGCGTTGTACGACACAGTCTTCGATCCATTGGGTGTACATGGCCGTCTCCTTCGGCGCATCGGTGAGCCGCACCCCGAATAGTACTACCAATGGTATCGCTGCGATACTGAAAGTATCGTTACGGTGTAATGCTGCCCGCATTCGCCTGGTGGACGACTCGTCGGGTGGCCCGATCGATGCGGTCTCGGGTTTCGGCCGCTGACACCCGGTCGCTGATGAAGGCCACGAGATTGGCCAGCCAGATATCGGCGACGATTCCGGCGAGGCGCAGATCGGCCGGGGTGGGTTCACCGCCGGCGAGGGTGCGGGCCAACAGGGTTTCGATCGCCGCGGCGGCGCGGTCGAGTTCAGCGGCGGCGCGGGTGTCAGCCATGACGAAGGCGCGTGTCATCGCGTCGGTCAACAGCGGGTCACGCTGCCAGCGATCGTGCAGGTGCTCGGTGAGCCGGTCCAGTCGCTGCTGCGGCGTGGAGGCGCCGGTGGCCCAGTCCCCGGATACATCGAGGCGCTGAAACTCTCGGATCAGCGCCGCCACCAGCAGATGGGTTTTGGCTGGAAAGTATCGGTAGAGCGTGCCCACAGCGATACCGACCCGCTCGGCAACTGTCCGCATGTGGACCGCGTCGTAGCCGCCGGTGGCAGCAACAGCGAGCGCGGCATCCATAATCGCTTCCCGGCGACGTGCGGAGGCGCGTGAACGCAGCCCGCCAGCTGTGTGGCCCTGGTCGCCAGCCGAAACCCCCTGAGCCTGTACCGTTTCGCTGCTAACCCGCGCGCTGGCGGCGGTCATGATGCTTGGTCGCCGCCGCGGCGCGAGAACTGTTCGAGAAGCTCACCAAATCCACTGATGTCGCCGTGAGCGGCGAAATGCGCGGTGTCGACCACGACGAACACCGCATTCGCGGTAAACCGAGTAACGCCTTCCTGGACCCCTGCCGCCGCGACATGAAGCGCCCGCCCCTCACGGCCGGTGATATGCGCGGTGATGCGGTGAGGCTGGTGCAGTGGCACCGGCTGCAGATACTCCACCGTCAGAGCGCGCGTCACCGCCGGTGTGCCGGCGATCCACAGCGTGAAGCCCAGCACGTCATCGCACGCCGCCGCCACCGCCCCACCATGGGCTAAGCCAGGGGCCCCGATGTGGCGCTCATCGAAGGTCACATCGGCATACACCACGTCGGCGCTGCGATAGACCACCAGCCCCAGCCCGTGCGGATTGTCCGGGCCGCACCCCATGCACGTCGGGGTGTGAGAAGGCAGCCGTTCCGACGGCGCCGCGCTTTCAGGCACTAAACCGCTCCCAGTACTATTGGTTTCGCTGCGATACTCTTAGTACCACAACGGCTAGACTGTCGTTCACGACATCGCCCGAAATTCAATGCCGAGGTGAACCTGTGAACGACAGCAGTTTCGTCCTCGTCGAGCACGATGTGTGCGTCGCGGGCGTTGGCGTGGTCTTCGATGAGGGCGCGTAGGCACGCTGAGCGGCGTTGGCGTTCGTTGCGGTGGTGGGCGCCAGCGCGGTAGATGGTGGCTTGTACGCCGGCGTCGACAAGGGCCTGGGCGATGGTGCGTTTGCGGCCGTCTTTTTCGTCCTTCATGTGCAGGTAGCGTTGTCCGGGAAGGAGCAGGCCTCGTATCAGCTGACGCAGTGCGGCCAGCTCCGTCGTGACGTGGACGCTGGCCACGAGCAGATAGTCGCGTTGCTTGGTTTCGTCGACGTAGATGTGGCGAGCGGTCACGACATGCTCCGGTCGTCCGGGAGCGGCCTCGCGCGGCTGATTTGTGTGACGGCGGTGGGCCGGTCGTGGAGCGGCGGTTGTACCTTCACACCGATTCTCGGCGCGACCCTGGCCGGTTGGCAGGTTCCGCTGGATGACCGGCGTCCACGCGAGCGATTGAACGTGTCGATGCACATGCCCGGAGACGTTAACGAGCGTGCATGCAGACGCCGGTGATCAAGCGGGCATTTTCGGGGATGAGCAGGGATTTTATGGCTCGAAGTGGGAGCGGAAGCCTTCGAGCCAATCCGCGCGGGCGAAGCTGTTGAGATCGACCGGAACCCATACCTCGGCGTCGTCGGGACCGTCTGCGTCGCCGCTGGCCACCCGCTCCTGAGCTTCGAGATAGCCAGCCACGTGCATGTCCTCCGGCTGTGAAAAGACGGCTTGCATCTCGGCGAGGTTGGTCGTGAAGTCCTGGTAGGCGGCGCGGCGTTCGTCGTCGGTGGCGTAATCGTCGCCGTATCTGTCTAGCCATGCTGCCCAGTGCTCAACGGAACCCGGCTGCGGCGGCGGGGCGGCCGGCGGCGTGTTCGCGTTCATGATTTCCACGGTATGACTCCCTGCTGACATCTGCTGAGCTCCTTCGCTTGGATGTCCTTCCTCGTAGTGGCCGCTGTTGGTGCGTGGTGGTGGGGGCGGTCAAGGCTCGACCGGGGTCGAACGCGGTGCGTGGGGGGGGGGGCTGTCATGGCTCGACCGTGGTCGACCGCGCAGGGGCGTCACGGCCTTGACAGCCCCCACCACCACGTTCACCACAATTGGCGGCGAGGAAGGAGGGCACGTGCGGCTCTCAAGGCATGCGGTCGTTGTGGTCTGGCCTGGGGATTCCGGCGTCGTCGAGGTAGCTGTTGATGGCGTCGTCGACAGTGTCGGTGATGACGTACCCGCGGGCCTTGATCCATTCGAGCCGGGCGAGAGTTCCCGCGTGTAGCTGTGTGGCGAACGGGCTTTTCACCTTCCGTTGACGGGCTTTGAGTCGCGGCGCTTCGGCCGGCTGGGTCGGGGTCTCGCCGGGTGGGGTGACCACGGGGGCTGGCGGAGTTTCGCTGCTTGGTAGTTCGTGCTCGGTTGATGTTTCGGGCGCGTCGGGGGTTTCGTCGGCTGTGACCCGTGCGGCTTGTGCTCGTCGCTCTGCACGCGACAGCGGCCTTGTGGAGCCGACCTGCAATCCGGTGGGTTTCGCTGCGGCGTTCATGCGGCTTGCCGCCTTGCGGCGATGCGCTGCGCGACTTCGCGGTAGGCCACTGCTGCGGTGCAGGTTGGGGCGTGCACGTTGACCGGTACACGTTTGCCTTTGGCCTCCACCACCCGGACCGTGTGTGGAATCTCGCCCAGGTAGGCCCCGCCGTCAGCCCATTCCCCCCAGTCGGCGCGTAGCTGCCTGCGCACGTCCTTGCTGGCTTTCGGATTGCCGTCGAAATCGGCCAGCAGTACGTACCGGATTTCCACGTCAGGGTTCAGGGTCTCCTGAACATCGAGGATTGAGTTGCCCAGTTCCACCAGGCCGTCGACTTCGTCGGGGCCGGCTTTGAGGACGGCCAAAACGTAGTCGGCGGCCGCCAGCGCTGCGGTGGTCAACTCCCCCAGTGCCGGCGGGCAGTCCAGCAGCACGAAGTCGTAGCCCTCGATGTCGTCGAGTTGACGTGCTAACCGCAATTGGCCCCCGGACCCGAGTCCTGTTCGCTCGAGCTCTTTGAGCGCGAGATGGCCGGGGGCGACGTCGATACCGAATTGGCTCGCCACGATGACCTTGGCTAGCGGGACGCGCATCGTCCTGTCCGGGTGCAGGACCTCGTACATCGACGCGTCCTCGGCGTCGAGCTCGATTCCCAGCCCCTTGGTGCTGTGCGCTTGCTGATCCATGTCAATCACGAGAACGCGGTGACCCATCGCGGCGAGGTTGGCGCCGAGGTTGATGGTGGTGGTGGTCTTGCCGACACCGCCCTTTTGCAGCGCCACGGCCAGAATTTCGCACTGCTTATCTGCGGAAACAGTCATGACAGGAAGCATACTAACTTACATACAAACATGTCTACATGCAGACTTACATGTAAGAAAACATGTGATGCTGATAGGGCTATGTCAGTGCTTGGGCTGATACTTGCCCCTGAATGGTGGGGGCCGGGCCGGGTTGGGGATATACGGATGTGCCAGTACGACTCGCGATGCCGCGTAGGACGGCATCGCCCCGGCACGGTATGCCCATATGCCACCAGAGGGAGCTACGGCTGGAGCGCGGCGCCGCCAACACCCCGCGTGGCTCCGAGCGCTCCGAGTGACGCTGGCCGCGCGGGCAGCGCGGGGCGAACTGTCGATTGGGCTCCGCACGTGGGGGCTGGTGGCAGCGGTATCGACCTACTGGCGTGGATGCTTGTCCTGCATTGGTGGGATGGAACGACGCTCACCGCGTGGGGGATTGCGCTAGGGACGCTTCTGCTGGCGGCACCATTCGTGATCGGCGGGGAGCTGTTGAGCAAGTGCCGGGCCTGGATCAACGATGGGAGCCGCCGCTGCGAGCAGCCCCGACATGGTTTCCTGCGACGGTGCGCTGATCACAGGTCCCAGGCCTTGACCCTGTACGACGTGGCGGGCGGGCTATCGATCCTGCTCGGCGTGCTGAACGTCCTAGTGCTGATGAACGTCGTGCTGGGTGGAGCGCCGTGACAGAGCCCGGCGACCCGCAGCGGGTGTAGCACCAGTGACCACATCCTGTGTCGGCCGGGGAAGATCGTCAGTTGGTGTCTCAGCGCGGTAAACCGTAGCGAGCACGGATGTCTTCCTCGCTGAACGTACGGCCGGCCGCGAGGTCGGCCTCCGACTCCAGCAGCGACTTATGTAGGGCTGCCACGTCGATGGACGGGTCGTCAAAGGGCCAGTCGTCGAGGTCGTCGATGGGCCACTCTTCTTTGAGTGCACCGCTGTCCGCTGGGGAGGCTGGGTCGTCGGGCGTTTCCCAAGCTTCAATTTCGTCCGGTAGTAGCGGCTCATCGAAGTCATCCGTGATAGCGAGGTCGGGCAGTTGGCCGAAGCGGCGCGGGGGAGTGCGCTTCGGCCCGGTGTCACCGTCCTCACTCGTCACGCCCTCAGGATAGATAAGGGGGCCTCGTCGTAGTACGCGGCCTACGAACCGAGCGGGTACAGCGGCGGTCACTCCAGCAGGTTGATCAGGTAGCGGCCGTGCTTTTCTGCGGCGTCGATCTTGCGGAGGAGGGCGTCTTCGAGTGCGATGTTTCCTTCGAAGATGATCGCGAGGTCCTGGCCGGTCATGTAGATGACGTTGCGTTTTCCGCTGACGTTGGCGAAGTACTGCAACACTTCCTCGTCGAAGCCGGCCATGGAGATGAACAGTCCGCGAGTGCTTTCGAGCTTGCCGTCGACCTTCAGTTTGAATCCGGCAAGGTCTTCTTTGTCGGGTGGCTGGTTGCGCCAGCGTGCTTCAACGAGATAGGTGAAGCCGCGGAAGTGGAAGGATCCGTCGACCTGCTCGTGGGGCTGCCGGGTCGATCCGGTGTATTCCAGTTCGTTGGCTCGGAAGAGGTCGGCGAGGAGCTTTTCAAGCTGGTAGCCGCGTGCTTGGCGTTCGGCGTTTGTGCTCGGCTTGCTGCGGGCCAGGGTGGCGAACTCAGTCCGGAGACGGTCTAGGGTCTGCTGTTGCTCGGTGATGTGCTGTTGGCGCTTGGCGGCTCGTGTGGCCCGGTCATTTCTGGCGGCCTGTTCGGTGTCGACGATGACGCCTTCGTGGGCGGCGGTTCGGCGCAGCGCATCGAGAGCATTGCGGCCAGCGGTGAGGTCTTCGACACCGTTGGCGGGTCGTTGCATGCCGCACAGTTCGGTGACGATGCGGCGTTGGACTGCCCACCCGTTGGGTCCTAGTTCTTGCAGCTCGTCAAGGATGCTGCGGGCAATCTTGACCTTGGTGTTTTCCAGGTGGTCATAGCGGTTGTAGACCGCGGCGGGGACACCGGCGCCGAGCATGAGCGATTTCAGGTCGCCGCGGTAGTGCAGGGCGGTTCGGCACGCAGCGAGCACTTCGTTGCGGATGGCCGTCGACAGGGGACGCGGTGTGGTCATCGTGCTAGTTCCAGGCATCGGTAGACGCTGGATCGGGATATGCCCAGGGTGCGGGCGATCTGAGCTCGGGGAGTGCCTGCTTTGTCGAGCGCGTGGGCGGCGGCGATGGTGTCGGTGCTCAGACCGGGGCGGCCGGGGTGGCGGCCGGCGGCACGGGCGGTGGCTACCCCTGCCGCGGTGCGTTCGGCTGCGATGGCTCGTTCGAACTCTGCGACAGCGCCGAAGACGTGAAAGATCAGCCGCCCGCCCGCAGTGGTGGTGTCCACCGATTCGGTGAGGGAACGCAGTTCGACGCCGCGGTCGTGCAGGTCCGTGGCGACGGCGAGCAGGTGGGGTAGGGAACGGCCGAGGCGGTCCAGCCGCCACACCATGAGGACATCGCCGCGGCGGACGTAATCCAGGAGGCTGGCCAACTCAGGTCGGTCGTCGCGGGTTCCCGACATCTGGTCTATCCAGATACGTTCTGCACCAGCCTCTCTGAGGGCTGCGATCTGCATCTCTGGTGACTGGTGCAGCGTGGAGACGCGGGCGTATCCCAGCAGTGCCATCGATGCGCGCCTTTCCAGGTGTGTTTTTAACCCTGTCCACGTTAGAGCCGTAGTGGGACAGATTTCTGGGACACACCGACACGGTGTTCACGCTGGTCACCGTGGGTCCGCGCAAGGTGCCTATTTTTCGGTCGTCTTTTTGGGCTGTCAGACCACTTCCTCTACGCCTGAAGGGTTGGCAGTTCGGCGGCGGTGGGCGGCGAGGAAGTCGTCGACGATGTCCGCGCAGTCGTGGTGGGTGATGGTGCGAATTCCGGTCATGCGGGCGAAGGCGAGTGGGCCGACGAGTTGGCACAGTGCCAGTTCGAGGTCGAAGTCGTTGATTTCGGTTCGGGCTTCATCGCTGTGCAGTAGCGCGTCGAATGGTTGTCGGTATTGGTCGACGACACGGGCTCGCAGTGCTCTGGATGCGTGGCGGTCGTCGGTGTCGTCTTTGGCGCCGGTAGGTCCGAGCGAAAGCCATGCCAGGGTGGTGACGTGCAGCGGAGCGTCGTTGAACAGGGTGGCTTGGCGGCTGAGTAATTCGATGAGTTGATCGCGCAGGGATCCGCTGGTCGGCGCCGGTGTGGTCACCTGCGGAAGGAGTCGCTCGAATGTGGCTGCAAGCAGATGCGATGAACTCTGGAAATGCCGATACAGCGTGGTGCGGGCCACCTTGGAGGCTTTGGTGACCGCATCGATGGTGACGGCTTCGACCCCTCCTGTGCTGAGAAGTGTTGCGGCAGCATCCAGTAGCCGGTTGCGTGAGCGGATTCTTCGCGGGTCGATGTCGTCATCGGGGGGTAGCGCTGATTGGCTCCCACGCCGGCGGCATCCCCGCGGTGATGAAGTCCATCGAGACCCTGCTGCACACAGACGCGCTGACCGTCAGCGGCAAGACCGTCGCCGACAACCTGCCCTCCGGCATCTCCACCGCCGCAGACGTCATCGCCACCATCGATGCCCCGTTCCAGCCGCCGCAGGGCCTGGCCGTGGTGCGCGGCAACCTGGCGCCCACCGGCGCAGTGATCAAGTGCAGCGCGGCCACCCCTGCCCTGCTGGTGCACCAGGGGCCCGCCGTGGTGTTCGACGACATGCGCGACATGATGGCCCGCTTCGACGACCCCGACCTGGACGTCACCGCGGATTCCGTGCTGGTGCTGCGTAATGCCGGCCCGCGCGGTGCCCCCGGCATGCCTGAGTGGGGCCAGCTGCCCATCCCCAGCAAGCTGCTGCGCCAGGGCGTCACCGACATGGTGCGGATCTCCGATGCCCGGATGAGCGGAACCGCCTACGGCACGTGTGTTCTGCACGTCAGCCCCGAGTCGGCCGCGGGCGGTCCGCTGGGCCTGGTCCGCGACGGCGACATCATCGCGCTGAACGCCCACGCCGGCACGCTGGACCTACTGGTTCCCGACGACGAACTGGCCACCCGCCAGGCGCCACCCCCGCGCCATCGACAGCGTCGTGGCTACGCGGCCATGTACGTCGACCGTGTCCTGCAGGCCGACCGGGGGTGCGATTTCGACTTTCTGGTCGGCCGCTCCGAGCAGCCCGAAAACGAGCCGGACGCCATTTTCGACGGCTGGGTGGGGGGCTGGTGAGTTAGCGGCTTCTTGGCGATCCCGCCCTGGTCAACGGCCTGATCGACGCTTTCCCAACGCGGACCCAACAGCCTCGCGTGTACCGTCGACACCATGACCCAGGCACCTGCCTCACCTCCGCTGCACATGCAGCGTGTCGACTTCGACCCCATCCCCACCCTCGGCGAGATCCGCGAGACCGAGGGGGTGCGCACCGTCATCAACGCTTTCGGCATGCCGGTGTACCTGGTGACCCGCCACGACGACATCAAGACGGTGCTCTCCGATCCGGAGCGGTTCTCCAATGAGCGCCCGCCAGGGTTCGTCGTACCCGGGGCACCCGAGGTGTCCGAGGAAGAACAACGCGCCGCCCAGTCCGGCAACCTGCTGGGCCTGGACCCACCCAGGCACACCCGGTTGCGCCGCATGCTCACCGGCGAGTTCACCGGCCGCCGGATGAAGCGCCTGGAGCCACGGATCACCGAGATCGTGACCCAGCATCTGGACGCCATGGAAAAGGCCGGTCCACCAAGTGATCTCGTCACCGACTTCGCATTGCCCATCCCGTCACTGGTGATCTGCGAGTTGCTGGGCGTGCCGTATGACGACCGCGACGATTTCCAGCACCGCACCAGCCGCCAGCTCGACCTGTCGATCCCGATCGAGGAACGCTTCGAGCTGCAGCGCGCCGGGCGTGCCTACATGCAGGCGCTGGTGGCCGGCGCACGTCGCTCACCCGGTGACGATATGCTCGGAATGCTGGTGCGCGAGCATGGATCCGAGCTCACCGACGACGAGCTGGTGGGCATCTGCAGCCTGCTACTGGTGGCCGGTCACGAGACCACCTCCAACATGCTCGGCCTCGGCACCCTGGCGTTGCTGCAGCACCCGGATCAGCTGGCCCTGGTGCGCAACGACCCCGATGCCGTGGGCCCGGCGGTGGAGGAGCTGCTGCGCTGGCTGTCGATCGTGCATTCGGGCATCCCCCGCATCACCACCAACGACGTGGAGATCGCCGGGGTGCAGATTCCCGCGCACCAGCTGGTGGTCGTCTCACTACCGTCGGGCAACCGCGACCCGAGCTTCATCGACAACCCGGAGGTATTCGACGTCCGCCGCGGCGCCATGGGACATCTGGCGTTCGGCCACGGTGTCCATCACTGCCTGGGCGCACCGCTGGCCCGGATGGAGATGAAGATCGCGTTTCCGGCTCTGTTGCAACGCTTTCCGACCCTGCGCCTCGACGAATCCTTCGACGACGTGGCCTTCCGGTCCTTCCACTTCATCTACGGGCTGCAGTCGCTGCAGGTGGCCTGGTGAGGGTGCGCGCCGACCGCGACGTCTGCATCGGCGCCGGGGTCTGTGTGATGAACAGCGAGGCGGTCTTCGACCAGGACGACGACGGGATCGTGGTGCTGCTGGTCGAGGATGTGCCCCCAGCCGAGCAGGACAACGCGCGAAAAGCCGTGCAGCTCTGCCCCTCCGGAGCGCTGAACATCGTCGAGTGAACGGGCGTTGACACTGCACCCACCGTGACAAAGTGCGAGTGACAGTCACGCTGGTTGCAGTCTCGATGAAGTACCAAAAACCCTGTGTCACTTGGGCATCTGACGTCACATGGCGCGGATTTTTGTCGGTGGTCGCACGTATGTTCGA
The DNA here is from genome assembly GCF_039729195.1 of Mycobacterium sp. DL. Taxonomy (NCBI): domain Bacteria; kingdom Bacillati; phylum Actinomycetota; class Actinomycetes; order Mycobacteriales; family Mycobacteriaceae; genus Mycobacterium; species Mycobacterium sp. DL. The sequence continues at coordinate 7,195 of NZ_CP155797.1, read as the reverse complement.
GGCATGGGTAGCTCAGCCGTCGCAGACCGGGAGGCGATGCTGGCTGCCCTGGCGCAGATCGAAACCCTGACCGCGCAGATGAATCGCCTGTCGATCGACGCGTTCACCGATGTCGAGTTGTTGGATGTGCAGCAGCGTCTTGAAGCTATCGCCCGCGCGCAGCCGGTCCTCGATCATCGGGTGTATCAGCGGATCACCTCCCAGAGCTCACCGATATCCCTGGGCGCCAAGAATTACTCGGCAGTGCTGTCGCAGCGGCTGCGGATCTCCAGCTCGGAGGCGCGTCGGCGGTTGGACGAGGCGGCGTTGTTGGGGCCGCGGACCTCGCTGACCGGTGAACCGCTGGCGCCCTCCATGCCCACGTTCGCGCGTGGTCAGGCCCAGGGGTTGATCGGCGCCGAGCGCATCAAGCATGTGCGGTGGTTCTTTCGTGAGCTGCCCGGGTTCGTGGATTTTCAGACCCGGGAGAACGCCGAAGTCCAGTTGGCCCAGCATGCCTGCGAACTCGGACCCGCCGAGTTCCGCACCGCCGCCGCGCACATGCTCTACCTGCTGAACCAGGACGGCGAGCTCTCCGATGAGGACCGCCAAGCCCTGGCTTATATCCGGGTCGGCAAGCAACGCCCCGATGGGATGCGGCCCTTCGAAGGACTCCTGACTCCGGAGGCGTGGGCCACCTTAGAGCCGTTGATGGAGCGCAACGCCGCCCCGGGGATGTGCAACCCCGCTGACGAGCACCCCTGCCTCGACGGCGAACCCACCGACGAGCAGATACGCAACGACACCCGCACCACGGGCAAACGCAACCACGACGCGCTGCTGGCCCTGTGCAAACGCATGCTCACCACGCAGCCGACGGGGACCATCAACGGCCTGCCCGCGAATGTCGTGATCACGGTGAGTCTGACTGATCTGGAGAAGGGCACCGGCCACGGCCTGACCGCCGGCGGCACGAGGCTGCCGATCGCCGACGTGCTCAAGTTCGCCGCCCACTCCCGCCCGTGGCTGGCGCTGTTCGACGGCAAGGGCCTGCCCCTGCACCTGGGCCGGGCCCGCCGGACCGCCACCCTGGCTCAGCGGCTGATGCTGCTGGCCAAACACCGCGGCTGCACCATGCCCGGCTGCAGCGCGAGTGCCTACCGCTCCCAGGTGCATCACGCCAACCAAGACTGGAAGGACGGCGGGCGCACCGACATCGAGGACCTGACGTTGGCGTGCGGGCCGAACAATCGCATGGTGGAGACCGCCGGCTGGACCACAAGGAACCGCCCCACAGACGGCGTCACCGAATGGATTCCGCCCCCCGAGCTGGACTGCGGCCAGTCCCGCACCAACAACCTCCACCACCCCGAACGGATCATCGACCACGACGATCCGTAGGCGGACAAGACCCAAACCTGCTCGCCGACAGCGGGAATCAGTCGCCGTCGCGGTGCAGGTCGATCAGCCCGGCCTTGCTCAGCGCGAGCACGCTGACGATCAGCACCCAGACCGGGAACGCCAGCGTCAGCCACACCGTCACGTCACTGGCCACCAACAGCGTCAGCGCCACCACGTAGGTGAAGATCACCAGCCCCCGCGACACCAGGCCGGTCTTGAGCCAGATGGTGGCCAGCGACATCATGAACACCGCTGCCATTCGCAGGGCGTAGGTCTTCGACAGCGCGATCAGCAGTGCCTGACCGAACACGTGCACATCGGCTCCGTAGTCGGCGCCGCGGCTGGCCACCAACGCCACCCCCACGGCAGACGACACGAAGATCATCGCGAGGAACAGCAGCCCACTGCCCAGGAAGACCGAGGCGAAGAACTTGTCCTCGAACCTGCCCAATCCGTCGCGCACCACTCCGATGAACCACAGGAAGCAGATGCCGGCGAACGGCATCAGCACCGCCGCCGCGCGCACCTTGCCCTCCGAACCCTCCACCCACTGCGCGCCCGGCTGGGCGCCTTCGGGAAGCGCGGTGTGGATCAGCGCGATCGCGACGCCGAACAGCACGGCGAACAACACGCCCGGCCAGGCCAGCCGCGCGTGGGGTGGACAGCCGGCGCACATCGCGCTCGGGACGTTCGGTGGTCACGTGATCATGGTGCCGCCGAAACTGCGCGGGGTGCGGGATTTCAGGGTAAAACGCCGCACTGCCTGCAGTCTCGGCGCCGACCCGTCAGGGCTGGCCGGCGAGCAGACGCACCATCAACCCGTTGGCCTCGGCGAGCACATTGCCGTCGGGGTCGCGCAGCTCGGCGTTGACGAACGCCTTACGGCCGTCGGTCTCCCGGATCCAGCCGCGCGCGGTCAGCGTGGTGTCGATGGGCGTGACCTTGCGGTAGTCGACGTGCAGGAAGGCGGTGCGGCTGATCGGCCGGCCCGCGGCGTGGATCACCATGCCGAACACCGAATCGAACAGCAGCGGCACCATGGTGAAGTTCGACAACCAGAAACTCATCGAATACACCCGAGCCGCCGGCTGCCGCGACACCCTGCACTACGAGCACAAACGCCCCCACGCTGACGCGCTGCTGGCCATCCCCGACGCCATCGCCTGGTGCTGGGCCAAAGGCGGGCACTGGCGCAAGCTCATCAACCCCGCCGTCACGGTCACCCGCGACGTGTGACCAGGCCCCAAAAATCGCGAAGCCCGAGCGCCACGGTCGTCCGGCCGGGTCTCGGGCTCACTTCCTGAAGCTCAACGCAACAGGCACCACCTATGATAGCCCACACTGCGCTGCCCTGATACCCACACTGCGCCGGGGTCACCGGGCGGGTTGCCCGAACTCCGCGATGACCTCGGCAACGGCCTCGTCGTAGGTCAGCACGCCGCGCTCGATTCGATCGAGGAGATCACGCGCGCCCGGCGAAACCTCGTGGCCGGCCAGCCCGCTCGCCGCCACAGCGACGGACACCGCCTCGCCCTGGGTGGGCGAACGCCTGGGCGTGTTCAACTCCAGTACTCCGGTATCCGCTCCAGCCTTTCGCGGTAGGCCGGGTCAGTCAGCTCCGCCAGATGCACATCCGCCGCGTCTCTGTCTCGCCATTGGCGGGCGCGGGCGGTCGCCTCCGCCACCCAATCGCTGAGCACCGGCCCGACCCCAGGTGTCGCCCGCTGCAATGTCGCCCGGTGCAATGTTGTGGCCGCCGCGGTGGCGCTTTCGGTGATCAGGTCGCGGCGCTGCTGCGCCAACTCGCGGACACCGTCCGCCTGGCGGGTCCACACCTTCATCCCCTGGAGCACGGCGATATCGCCGTGGCCCTCGCGCTGCTGGAGCATCCGCTCTGCACGCTCTCTGCTCTGCACAAGCTCCTCGGCCTCCTCGACGCCGACCACCTCCAGCGCCGCACACCACCAAGCCCGCAGCGCCTGGCCTGCACTCACCTCCCCCGCGCGGGCTGGTTCCCACGCCCACCAGGCCTCGGCGTCGTTGTCGGCCAGGTCACGCAGTGCCAACAGCACCTTTTCGCCTGCCTCCTGGCTCGGCCCCACCGGCTCGGCGGTAGCCGCAGCCGCGGCCGCCGTTCGCCGCACAGCGATTACGTCAAAGCCGGGCAGCCCCGGACCCAGGCGAGGTATCTCCACTGGTATTGGAGCCGGGCGAGGTATCACCGGACCCACCCGGGGCCAACCCTGCCCCGGCGACACCGCCCGGATATGGCGCGCCGCATCGCCCCGCCACCAGTCCGGGTCGCCTGCGCGGGCTACCCGCAGCGCCGCAGCGGTCCGGTCCGCCCACATCACCCGCCAGTCCTCTTCGAGTTCGCCGTCACGGGCAGCTTCCAGCAGCGCCCACAACACCGCCCGCCCGGTTTTGTGCCAGGCCCACTCCTTCAGGCTGCTCATCGGCGCTGCCCCGGTTCGAGCACCGCGAGGGCCTGGTTTAACGCTCCGTCGACGGCATGCCCGAACCCGGCGGCCCAGCCGCAGTAGGCGACATCGGGCAACGACACCGGCTGGTCCCGCCAGCATCCCAACATTTCAACGATCAGCGCTGACCGGTAAAAGTGCCGGTAGAACCCGCGCTGGGCCTCGGACACATCAGACTCGTCGGCGTCCAGCACCCCATCCGGGTGCAGCACGCCGCGCTCCGCGACGTGCTTATGGTGGGCATCCCAGTCGACAGGCTGGCCCGCGCCCAGCCGCTCCACCACCTCACGCCGGTCGTAGGGGTCCACCAGCGGCGGGGTCATCGGCGGTCGATCCGCCTCCACAGCCTTGGCCTCGTCCAGCACCGTCTGCGCGACCGCCTCGGCCACCCGCCGCCACATCGCCTCACCCAGCACCAGCTGCGTCTTGGCCCAGATATCCGGTGCCACCGCCTCCAAGCGATGCCGGTAGCCACCACCAGCCGTTGGCGCCTCACCCGGCGATCGGCGGATATCGGCGTCACGCACCGCCTCAAACTCGCCCACCCACTCCCGTGGCTGTTGCACCCCCAGCTCCGAGCTCACCAGCGCGCGCGGCCGAACATCGGTCACCCGCGCCAGCTCCTCGGCGTGCGCCGCCAGCAGCTTCGCCGCAGCACGGACCCCGACGAACCGGTGCGCCCAGTCGATCGGCAGTGCGTGGTCATAGACCGCCAACGTCGCCGAGGCCGGGATCACCACACCGGGCGGCACATAGGCACCGTCGCCAACCGTCGAGGCGATCGCCACCACCTGACCGGTCGGCAACGCCAGCACCGACACCGCCCACTCCACCCAGCCGCCGTTCAGCAACTCCTTCCGCACTTCGGTACCGCGCACCAGACCATCGAGAATCCGCCGCGCCAACACCAGCTCCGCACTCGGCAGCGGCTCGCCCGCCGCCACAGCACCAGCCGCCGCACCAGACCCAGAACTCGACGCCACAACCGGCGGCCCACCAGCGCTCTGCTGCGGCGGCGCTGACGTGCCTGGCGGCTGAGCCGAGGTCGGCAACGTCGCCGCACTCGGTGCCGGAGCACCACCACCGCCACCGGGCGGCACATACGGCATCAGACCACCCCCACCACCGCCGCCAGGAGGAACCGGTGCCATACCGCCGCCGCCGGCCGGGGCCGGTGCACCCGGCGCGGCCGGTGCCGGGGTCGGCGCGCCCCCTCCCTGAGCAGGAACCACCGGAACCTGCCCACCACCGGGCGACGCCGCCGCCGAAGAAGGATGCGGGCCGGCGAACTTCTCCAACGATGGTGTCGGAGACACCGCGCCCGAAGCGCCCATACCCGACGCCAAACCCGACTGGAAACTACTCGCCGCACTCGACAAATTCGGATTACTCGACAGCGCCTCCGACATCGACGACGCCGGAGCCGTCGCCGCATCCTTCAACGAACTCCCGCTCAACGGATTCAAACCGGTCGGCATTTGCGGCGGCCGTACCGAGCCCACGCCGCCCATGCCCGAGCCCACCCCGCTGCCCGCATTGCCCATCTGGGGTATAGCTGTAGGCGACGTGACGGGACTGGCCAGGGGCGTCACGGGTCGCTCGACCTCGCCAGCTACTGGCGCTGGTGCGTCCGCAAACTCGTTGCCGGTGGCTGTGTGATCCACCTCGACCACTTCGTCAGCGACTCTCGCTTGGTCACCCTGGAGGTGTTCATCCCCGGCCCCCTTGGCGTCGCTTACCGTGTCCGCCGCCGACCCCAAGTCGCGGTCGGCTTTCTCTCGCGGCTCGTCCACGGCAGATTCGTTTTCGGTGGTTGTTGGCCCTGCCTGTGTTCCGTCACGCGGGCTGTCCTCGCCCGGCATAGGGGTCGGTGGCGGGGTCGCGGCGATGTCTCCCAGTGCGACGGACTGTGCTGTTGCCGCTTCTGTTTTGTATGGGGCAACAGAGAACGGTGTCTTGGCCGTTTGTGCTGCCTCCCAAGCCTTTTGAGCGGCATCCCCGATGCGCGTTAGGTCTGTTTTCAGCCCGACCACCGTGCTCTTGTAGGACTCCCCGGTAACGGCTTTCGAACCGAGATGATCCGCCACGGCGTAGGCATGATTCATCATCTCGGTGAGCCGTTCGACCCGCGCATCGCCGGCCTGCCCCTGCAAGAGGTTTGGACTCTCGGACCGTTTGCGTTTGAGCGTGTCGCCGTAGTCGGACAACCGCTGCTCAGCGGCCCGGTGCTCATCGACCACACGCTGAATGTCGTTCTCGGAGATGCTCGGCCAGAACTCACCGATCGCCATCGCGGCGGCCACACCCGGCGGACGCTGAATATCACCAGCGCCGCCACCGCTGACACCTACCCCGCCCGCCCCTGCCTCGGCCGCGGTGTTGGCACCGTCGGCGATGAGCGCCTGCGCCTCGACCTGGATGTTGTTGGCTGACTGTCCCGATGCTGCGGGCATTTCTATTGCCTCCGTTGGGTGTTCGGGCTGTGCGCACAATGCACGACAGACTCAGCCGAGACCACAAATCTTCCACACACGGTCACTCGCTGCGTTCTCCTCTGCTGCGCTGTGCGGTCGCGGTTCAGCCAGCCCACGCGTGCGGACGGGTGCGTACGCGGCCATCCGTGCGTAGTAGACCGACACCAGTTCTGCCACCGCTTCTCGAATCTGGGGACTCGCGCTGGGGAACTCATGCAGAGCCGTCTCTAACGCGCCCACACCGGGCAGCAGTTCGGCCGCGTTCTTGTCCTTTCTCGGCATCGCGCTGTTGATGGTGGCGTAGCGCGTGCACAGCCCGACGTCCTGGGCGTGGGTGTCGCCGCTGGCTGATGCACCTGCATCATTTGCGGGCTGAACAGCCTGCGCGGCGGCATCGGGCGATGAGGACTTGATGGCCATGGCTCCGATAGCGGTTCCCAGCCCGGCGGAGATCAGAGCTGTGGCAGCGACGATGGCGATGAGTCCGCCTCGCCCCAGACGGTTCGGGGCCGAGGGCGGTGGGCCGCCGAGATCGGCTGGCGGATGCTGCACGTCTTCCCCCTCGCTGAGGTCGCTGGCTTTTTGGGCCAGCGTATTGGCGCGCACTGACAAAAGCACGCGCCGAACACCCCCAACGCCCAAGTCAGACAACAAAGTTCAAATGAAGCGTTCACGTGATGACTGCTATTGATCGATTTGTTTTCGCGTCAGTCATACAAGGGTGAACAACCCGGACCTGGCCGTAGCCGCTCGGGATTGGCCATGATCTGTCCGCATCGGCGTGTCGCGCGTTTCCAAAACCCCTCGACTGACAGAGTGGGCAATATGGCTCGTCCAAGCAAAGGTGACCGCGCAGCGCAC